>NZ_JBWKOU010000007.1:0-39624 GCF_059416245.1 Curvibacter sp. GW821-FHT09D12
CAAGACGACGGAATCAGCACTGGATAAAGCGGCTCGGCGCGCATGAATTAGGCGACAACTGTCTTGACACGCACCGAAGGCCACCGAGGCCTGGGTCAGGGGCTGCGCCTGACCAGACGCATACAAAGTCAATGGGAGGGCGCCCTGCGTTGGGCTACCGTCGTGACGCCTCACCACCGGCGGGCACGGTGCAACTGCAAATCACACAATGAGCCGCCTCAAATGAGTTGGCTCAATTGCCATAGGCCCATCGCAGCGAGCGCCGCTGCAGAGCACAGGTTGACCGCCCGCTGCCATCGGGCGTCAAAGCGATCACGCAGCCAGGCCACGCCTGTCGCCAAGATCAGCCACCACAACGCTGAGCCGACCAACACCCCCAGCACCATCACCCAAGGCGATGGAACGGGGGCCCCCCCCGCCAATGCACCAAACACGGCCATGAACGAGAGGATGGTGGTCGGATTGGACAGCGTCAAAAAGAATGTCCCTGACACGTAGCGCAGCAAGCTGCCCTTGGGCAGGGCCGCATGGCGGCCCCGGGCAGGCGGCTGCTTGGCGATTCGCCATGCAAGCCACAGCAAAAAGCCCCCGCCGAACAAACCCAGCCACAGCTTCAAGCCAAGCAGCCAAGCCATCAGGCTCGTCACGCCAAACGCACCAATCGCACCGTACATGGCATCTGCAAAGGCCGCGCCAAGGCCCGTGGCCAAACCGGATGCGCGACCATGATCCAAGGTGCGTTGGATCGCAAGAATGCCGATTTGCCCCACGGGCGCGGCGATGGAAAGGCCGATCAGCATCGACTGGGCAAACAGGCCCATCAATGGAAAAGTGTGATGTGTGTCCATGCCTAGGATTCTCTGAAGAGGCATGACGGCTGCACAGAACAAAATTCAGGCAAAAATGGATTTCATCGTCGATTTTTCAGGTGAATACGAGATATGACTGAATCCGTTGTTGAACTGGATGCGAAGGCCTGGGCCCTTCTGATGGCCTTGCAAGCTGAGGGTCGGGCGCCGCTCAAGACCCTGGCCTCCGCTGCGGGGCTTTCGGTTCCTGCCACGGTCGAACGCTTGAAGCGGCTGCAGGATGCAGGGGTTGTGCGCTCAGTGACCGCAGAACTGGACCCGGCGCTGGCCGGCTACCCGGTGAGCGCCATCATTGGCATCACGGTGGCGCAGCCCGGAAAGAAGGCGTTCCTTGACAAGCTGCGTCGTGCCCCCGAGGTGTTGGAATGCAAGCATGTGGCCGGCGCAGACTCGTACCTGTTCACGGTGGTGGCCCGCAGCCTGCAAGATCTGGAGCAGTTTCTGTCGTCCATCAACGGGTACGGCGAGACCCGAACCTCCATTGTGTTTTCCACCCCCATTCCACGCCGTG
This sequence comes from Curvibacter sp. GW821-FHT09D12, assembly GCF_059416245.1. Taxonomy (NCBI): domain Bacteria; kingdom Pseudomonadati; phylum Pseudomonadota; class Betaproteobacteria; order Burkholderiales; family Comamonadaceae; genus Curvibacter; species Curvibacter sp. GW821-FHT09D12. The sequence continues at coordinate 1,381 of NZ_JBWKOU010000007.1, forward strand.
GGCTGGTGGCCCCTGGCGCGTCACGCGAATGAACCCAAACCGGAACCGGCGCCACAGGCGGCACGCAGATCCGGCTCGTTGAACCGTTTCGGCAATAGCGCGTCGCAGGCGGCCCTGCCGTTCTGCCGAACAGATCAAATTTCGTTTCGATGAGAAAAGTGGTCTTTGCTCATGAGCACATCCACACGGTGCACCTGGGCTGCGCCGGCCAGGATCGCGTTCATGCGTGCGAGGTCTCGGAAGATGTCGCCCCCACCCCCGTCGACATGGGCCTGGCGCCCTGCCAAATCGGGAAAGGCCTCGAAGATGGCGAAACGGGTCTGCGAGAACCTCACGGCGAACCACGGCCCTGTCGCCGGCTCTGATTCAACGCATGCCCGAATGTCTCGCAGCATCTGCACAGCCGCCTCCTCCTTTCCGGGACGGGCCTCGATTTGGATGAAGAAGGCCTTGCGGCCCTCCGATCCTTGTTCGCCCAAGACCTGAACCCCCTGGTGCGGGGCCATGGACGAATGTGAAGAAGGCTGAATCGCCGGGACTGGGGTCGTGGTCATGAGGGCATCTCCTGAATGGGGTTCACCACTGTGGCTTGAAGCCCAAGCCTGCACGTGCAGGAACGTCGACAATCCTTGCCTGAATGTCCAGACTGGCTGGGTTGCGCGCCACGCCCCAGCCAAAATGCGCCATGGACAAAGACCTGATACGGGCGCTCCGGCGCCACACCGACGAGCAGCGCGAGGCCACCACGACCGCGGTGACACCCGTGCGCGGCCTGTATTTGGTACGAAGCACAGCGCCCAGCGAACTGGAGCACACCGTGGCTCAACCCTTGGTTTGCTGGGTGCTGCAGGGCTGCAAGCGAATCAGCCTGGGAAGCGGCGAATCGTCCTATGCGGCCGGCGAGACCCTGATCGTCACAGGCAATGTCCCAACGGTCAGCCGAATCAGCGAGGCCAGCGTGGCCACCCCCTACCTGGCCTTGGCGTTGAACCTGGACCTTGCCGTGATCACCGACCTGGTCACCCACTCACCTGAAGTGCATGCACGCCCTTGCGGGCAGGACACCCGTGACGAGCTGCACGACGCGCTTCGCCGATTGGTGTTGCTACTCAATCGCCCAGAGTCGCTGGCCGTGCTCAAAGATGGCCTCATCCGAGAAATTCACCACTGGCTGCTGTTGGGCCGACAAGGGCCCTCCATTCGCCAACTGGGCTCGCCAGACAGTCACGCACGGCGTGTTGCCCGAGCGGTGGCGATCTTGCGCGTCAACTATGCCAAGACGGTACCAGTCGAACAATTGGCGGCGGCCGCCGGCATGAGCCGCTCGGCCTTTCACCAACACTTCCGCGCCATCACCTCACTGACACCCCTGCAGTTTCAGAAACAGTTGCGGCTGATCGAAGCACGCCGCCTGATCCTCTCCACCGGCAAGATCCTCAGCCAGATTGCCTTTGACGTCGGCTACGAGAGCACCTCGCAATTCAGCCGGGAATATGCCCGCATGTACGGCCGGCCGCCAAACAGGGACAGGCAGAGTGCGGCCGCCCGATCAGAAACCATCAAAGCCGCCCGATAGCCTGCCTGTGCTGACCCCCAACCACGCCCCACTATCAGAGGAGCGCCCATCGGGTCAGGCTGGGTGGGGGTAAATCAGCAGTCAGCCCCATCACCCCATCGGCTTCCACGGCGGCACATCCCTTTCGGGGTAGTCCCGGGGCGGCGGCAGCGCGGCCTGGCGCTGGGCTTGTCGTTTGATCTGGCGCCGGGATTGCGGCGCTTCATCACGGGCTTGCCTTGTGTGCATGGGTCTAGCCTACGCTTCTGGTCCATGCGGGTCTACCGGCTGTCTGCCAGCGTGGCGCAGGCGCATCACTGCAGGCACAGACAAGCCTTTGTCAGGGTTTTGACATCATTCTTGAGGGTTGGGCCTTGGCCTTGGCCTTGGCTTGAGCGTGGGCTGTGGCTCGTGGGCGACCGCGCCTTCAGGCCACCACGATCGCATCTTGATGGTTGGCGATGTGAAAGGTGTGGGCCAGGGCGTAGTCGGTGCGGCTCAGGGCGCCGTAGGCAAAGTGGGGTTGCAGCGGCCCGGTGTGGGACTGAAAGCGGGCGATCGCGGCGCGCAGGCGCAGGGCGCCGGGTTTCCAGGCCTCTTGCTGGGTGAGTGCGGGCGCGCCGGGGATGGGCTCGGTCAGGCCATGGCTCATGTGGCCGCGCCACTTGAAGAACGAAAAGGCCAAGGTGCCTGCGGTCTGCTGAAACAGCGCACTCTTGGGCTCAGGAAAGCCGTCCAGGCTGAACTCGATGCTTTGGGCCAGGTGCTCGAAGACGGCCAGCATCTTCCAGTCGGTGCTGCTGCTCACGCTGCGGGCCTGGTCCAGTTGGTCCAGCCAGCGCAGGGCGTCGCTGAGTGATTGGATCTTGTCGAGGGGCGTGTTTGCCATGGCCATTCCTGATAGGGCGCCCACCTGAAGGGCCAAGAAGTGTCTGCGTTGCATGACGCCGATGCTAGCGTTCATCGCCGCGCCCTACACGACTGGCACCCCAGCCCGCAGGCCACACCGGCGTCAATAGACAAATAGGCGACAAAGCGAGGCCGGGTTTGCCCCCCTGCCGACGAATTCGATGCTGCACCGCACCCACAAGGTGCACGCTCTTGCACCGGTTTATGGCACATTCAAGTGTTCATTCTGAACCCCGCTTGTTGCCGATTGCCATCATGTCCCTCACACAACTCTCGATTGGAAAGCGCCTGGCGCTGGTTTTGGGGCTGATCCTGGCCCTGTCGCTGCTGAGCAGCCTGGTGGCTGTGATCAAGCTCAAAGAGATGGGCGAGGTGTCTGAGGCGATGCTGACCGTCAACCTCAAGACCGAGCGGGCCACGTCTGACTGGCTGCGCCACACCACGGCCGGCATCCAGCGGGCGGCGGCCATTGCCAAAAGTGGCGATGCGGCCTTGATCGAGTACTTTGCGCCTGCCACGGCCGAGTCGATCCGCCTGACAAATGACCTGCAAAAGCAGGTCGAAGCCCAGATGACCGCCCCCGACGACAAGCAACTGATCGACAAGGTGGCCCAGCTGCGCAAGACCTACCTGAGCGCGCGTGAAGAGGTCAGCAAGCACAAGAAATCAGGCGATGCAGACGCTGCGGCCCGCGCCTTCAACGAGGTGTTCGAGCCCACGTCGCGCCAGTACCTGGCCTCGGTGCAGGAGGTGGCCGACCGCCAGCGCAAGCGGCTGGACGATTCGGCCCAACGCAGCGAGGCCTTGCGCACGCAGACCAGCACCCTGCTGATGTTGTGCACGGCCCTGGGGCTGGTGTTGGGCGTGGCCCTGGCGTGGTACCTGGCCCGCAGCATCACCGGCCCGCTGCGCAAGGCGCAGGCGATTGCCCACCAGATTGCCGACATGGACCTGACGGGCCAGCCCCAGGCCAGCTACAGCGGCGACGAAACCGGCCAGTTGCTGCAGGCGATCGACCGCATGCGTTCGGCGCTGCAGCAGGCGCTGCGCGAGGTGCACGGGGTGGTCAACAGCATTTCCACGGCCAGCAGCGAGATCGCCTCGGGCAACCAGGACCTGAGTGCCCGCACCGAGCAGACCGCCAGCAACCTGCAGCAAACCGCCAGTGCCATGGAGCAACTGACCAGCACGGTGCACCAGAGCGCGGCCGCCGCTTCGCAGGCCGCCAACCTGGCGGGCTCGGCCGCCCAGGTGGCCCAGCGCGGTGGCAATGTGGTGTCCGAGGTGGTTCGCACCATGGACCAGATCAATGGCAGCTCCAAAAAGATTGCCGACATCATCGGCGTGATCGACGGCATCGCCTTCCAGACCAACATCCTGGCCTTGAACGCCGCGGTTGAAGCAGCCCGTGCTGGCGAGCAGGGGCGGGGCTTTGCCGTGGTGGCCGGCGAGGTGCGCTCGCTGGCGCAGCGTTCGGCCCAGGCGGCCCGCGAGATCAAGGCGCTGATCGGCTCCAGCGTCGAGAACGTGGAAACCGGTGCCCGCCAGGTGGGCGATGCCGGCCAGACCATGAACGACATCGTCAACAGCATCGAGCGGGTGACCCTGATGATGCGCGACATCACCACCACCACCGCCGAGCAAAGCCAGGGCATCGACCAGGTCAACACCGCCGTGTCGCAGCTGGATCAGATGACCCAGCAGAACGCCGCGCTGGTTGAGCAATCGACGGCCGCCGCCCACAGCCTGAGTGACCAGGCCCAGCGACTGAACCAGGTGGTGGCCCGCTTCCGGCTCGACCCATCGGGCAGCCGGCACGCGCTGCTGAACTGATTTCACCGGCCTTAAACCCCAATCATCTCGACCCGGTTGCGCCCCGCGTTCTTGGCGCGGTAAAGCCCCTTGTCGGCGCGCTGAATCAGCGCGGCCAGCGTTTCGTGGTGCCCCTGCACCAAGCTGGCAACCCCGATGCTGACGTGGCAACTGGGGACCTCCCGCCACACGGCCGGGCCGTTTCTGATGCGCTCGGCCACCTGTTCGGCGTCTCCGGCCGTGGTGCCGGGCAGCACCACCACAAACTCGTCGCCCCCGTAGCGCGCCAGCAAGGCCGGGCGCCGCAGAATGCCCTGGACCCGGTCGGCAAATTCCTTCAGCACCAGGTCGCCCACATGGTGGCCTTGCAGGTCATTGATCTGCTTGAAGTGGTCCAGGTCCAGCAGCAGCACCGACAACGGCTGGCCGCGGCGCAGGCAACCCGCCAGCGCACTGTCGCCCAGTTGAAACAAGGCGCGGCGGTTCAGGGTGCCGGTCAGGCTGTCGCGCAGGGCCATGTCCTCCAGCATCAGCCGGATGTTTTCATGGGTCATCAAAATGGCGCAGACCGGGATCAGCACGTCGGCCGATGAATAGCCCACGGCATACACCACCTGCATGAGCTCGATGGAGTCGACCCCATCGCCATCCGGGGCCCAATAGCCCACCAAGGCGCGGGCCGAGATCAGCAGCACCAGCGAGACCATGGTGGCCAGGGTCAGGTAGCGGGCAAAGGTCTTTTCCTGCCGGTAAATCACCCAGGCGTGGTACGCGAAAAGGGCCACCAGCACGGCCCTGGCAAAGATGCGCCGGTGGATCGGCCCGTCGTCATAGCCCGCAAAAACCACCATGGCCGTGGCAGCCACCGCCACCAGCCACCACAGAAATCGCCGCGGCAAGGCGCGATCAAAAAACTCGCAGGTGCCCGCCAGAAACAGGGCGGCCGTCAAAATCAAGCACACGTTCTGCGCGCCAATGGCCACCGCATCGGAGGTGAAGTTGCGCAACAGGATGCGGGTCAGGGTGCCCAGCCCCGCCACCAGGGTGGCGGCGGCCCAGAAATTCAAGCCCTTGATGGCGGCCGTGCGATCCCGGCCGATGAAACCCAGGATCAAACCCATCATGCAACTCATGACACCCGCATAGGCAATCACAGTGGGCAGGTCGAAGCGAATCACGGCGTGGCAGGACGGCAAGCAGACATCGGCCCAATGTAGCGTTGACCGCGCAACCTGTAACAGCGAAACAATGAACCTGTGGCGCCCAGCATGAAAGTGGGGCCGGTGCATCCAAATGGGGGATTGACGGCACAGACGGCATGGAAGGCCTGGGCAGTGCAGCAAGGGCCGCGCGAGCTGAAAAGCCTGGCCAAGCCCTGGCAGATAGGCTTCGATGGGTTGAAGCCGCCCCAGAAAGAAAAAACCCCCAAGGTTTTGGGCCTTGAGGATGAACGATCAACAGGGTTGACCGGGAGACAAGGCTTGAGTTTACATCCTAGGGAAAACCCGCGCAAGCCCCCAGCAGAAGGTTGACAACGGTGCCACCGGCCACCTTGCGCCATCGATGCGCGGTCGGCGTCAGGCCGGGCCAGCGGGCAGGTGCCTGGCGGCTATACTCCGCACCCCGCCGACGCCCCCGGGTCAGGCCGCCAACAGCGGCGCTGTTGAGCAGGCCCTGGCCGCTGATCAAGACGACTGGCCTGAACAGGCCGCCGCCGGCGGCCCCAACCCATCACCCTCCCCCCGCGCCGCCCGACGGCGCGCCTCACGCGAAGCTATTGACCGCCATGGACATCATCGTCAACGAAGAACTGCTGGCCTACATCGACCCCCTCACCCCCGACGAACACGCCGCGCTGGAGCGCAGCATCCTGGCCGAAGGCTGCCGCGATGCCCTGGTGCTGTGGGGCGATGTGCTGGTGGACGGCCACAACCGCTACGGCATCTGCCAGAAGCACGGCATTGCCTTCAACACGGTGCAGAACACCCAGTTCAAATCCATGGACGACGTGCGCCTGTGGATGATCGACCAGCACCTGGGCCGCCGCAGCCTGAGCGACTTTCAGCGTGGCGTGCTGGCCTTGCGCAAAAAAGAAATCATCGCCAGCCGCGAGACCGCCCCTGCGGCCCCCGCAGCAAGCGCAGCCGCAGCCGCCTCAAGCGACCCCATCGCCCATCAGCCCGCCCCCGAGTCCGGCGCAGGCCCAGACACCCCGCCCTGGGAGGGCGATGCCGCGGCAGCCCCGGCCACCCCTGCCACGGCCAGCGCCGCCCCCCCGGTCGAGACCGATGCGGCCCTCACGCGCGAGGCCCTGGCCCGCGCAGCCCGCGTGAGCAATGCCACCATGGTTCAGATCGAGAAGATCCAGAAGGCCGCCGCCCCCGAGCTGGTGGCCGCGGTCAAATCGGGCACCATCTCGATCAATGCGGCCGCCACCGTGGCCACCCTGCCGGTTGAAGAGCAGGTGGCCGCAGCAGCCGGCGGCAAGAAGGAATTGCAGCAGGCCGCCCGCAAGGTGCGTGCTGCCAAGGCGGTGGAACGCACAGAGCCCGAAACCCCTGAAGGGGTGATTGCACGCCTGCGCCAGACCATCGTGGAGCTGACGACCGAGAACAGCGCACTCAAGGCCGAGGTCGAGCGCCTCAAGGGTTTGCGTTCCGAAGCGGCCTGAGCCGGGGCAGCACCGCGCCGGCCCCCCCTCAGGCCTGGGGCGGCGCCGGCTTCTTGGGCTTGGGCTGGTAGCCAAAAAACACGGGATGGTGCTTTTGCACCAGCGGCCCGTCAAAGTCCCAGGCCTTGCAGCGCCCCAGGTGCAGCGGTGGGCGCTGGGCATCGCCCGAAAACGCATTGGGCAGGGCCTGGAAGGCCACCGTGGCCATGTTGAAGAGCAGCTCGCGCAGATGGGCACAGCCCTGCACGCCGCCCAGCTGGCGCTCAATGGTCTGGCGCCAGCCCCCCGACAACGAACACCCCACCATGCGGCGCATGGTGGCCTGGGCCGACGGGCATTCGCCGTGCGGCACGCTGTCCATGGCCACGTGGATGTCTTGCACCACGAAAGTGGTGTCCAGCGTCAGGCGGATGTGCATGTGGTGAATGGCCTCGCCAGGCTGCCACAGGCCTTCGCCCGGGATGTCGAACACCTCGCTCTTGGTGTCACGCATTTCGCCTTCGATGTCCCACAGGCCATCGTCACGCTGGAAAGCCTCATAACGAACCTCGCGGGTGTGCGAGGGGCGGCGTGGGCTGGGTTCGGGCAAGGGCAAATCGGCACCTCTGTTGGCTGGAGAAAACAGCAGGCCAGGGGCCCGCGGGCAGCGCGATTCTAGTGAGCCTGCCCCATGAGCCAGGTCACCTGCGCATCAAGCCACCCTTCGGCCCGGGCCAGAGTTTCAGTGAGGGACTTTCGACCTGTGGCCTAATAGGGGGTTTCAACCTTTTGTACAGAAGAACGCCATGGGCAACAAAATCGTCACCGAAGCTGATCGCAAGCGCACTCCCGCCCCGACCCCCCTGCCGGGCATGCCCAACCCCACCGGTGGCCGCGGCCAACGCGTGAGCCTGGAGCGTGGCGTGGCCACCCGCAGCAAGAAGAACCCTGGCAAGCGCTCCAAGAAGGGCGGCTGAGGCCTCTTTTCTCTGAGCCACTGGGAGCAGGCCCCTGCCCCAGGCCCCAAAAGCCCTCGTGCGCCCTGTGCCCGAGGGCTTTTTGCATGGGCTTGCGCCTTCTCGTGGGGCCGCCCTCGAACCCATGGGGCCCAGATGGGGCCGCCTGGGTCGGGCATGCACCGGCCCCTACTGCCGAGGGTGTCGATACTGCCCATTTTTTAGGCAACGCAAGAACAGCCCTTTGAAATCAAGCACTTAGCCCACTTGATAGGGGTCCCCCCACGGCTTGTCCACAGGGTTCTCCTCGTTTCGCAGGGACAAAGCGATGCCGCACGGCCAGGCCCGCATCCCAAGCCGGCAGCGGGTGTGATCAAGCGGCCTTGGCAGGCACAACAGGGCCTGAAAGGCTGTGTTTCAGCGTGGTTTCAGGCGCTTACCCGGCCTGAATCAGCCACCTGCTCAATTTTTGAGCAACGCAAGGCTTTCCCAATGAAATCAAGGGCTTGTGCAGGCCCTCCCCGCTCGCCCCACGGCTTGTCCACAATGTTGTCCAGCTTGGGCGGGGATAGTTCGGCCCAACTCAGCGGCGCAGGCCCGGCACCAGGGCCTGACGGCGCTCGGGGCTGTCGAGGTCCAGGCGCAGGGCGTTGGCAGGCGCCCCCGGCGCAGCCATGTCGGCGGCCTCCCCGGCCGGACGGCCCGATCGGTCCACCGCCACGGCCAAGGTCAGCACGTATTGCTCACGCTCTTCGCGCACCGAGCCCACCACGCTGTTGCCGGCCTGCAGGGCCACCGCATCGGTGCTGTTGAGTGTGTCGCGCAGGCGGGTGCGCAAGTAAGCCTCCTGCTGGCTGAAGAGGTACTCGCTCAAGGCATCGGGCAGAAAAAGCTGCGAGGTCAACACACAGCGCTCGCCGTTCCAGACCTTGAAATGGATGTGTGCGGTGCGCCCGGCATGCCAACCGGGGTAAATGGTGCGAAAGGCCGCCACGCCATTGCGGTCGGTGGCCTGGCGGCCGCGCAGAAAACTGCGCCCGCGGGCATCGATGTCGCCGTTGTCGCCCTGCCCCACAAAGCCGGAATACACGCCCTGCGCGTCGCAATGCCAGACCTCGACCAGGGCCCCGGCAAAGGGCATGGCGGTCTGGTCGACCACCACGAAACGCAGCTCCATCGGCACGCCGGGCAGCCCCTCGCTGATGTCGGCACGCATCAGGGCCGAGGCATCAAGGTAATGCGGCCCTTCGGGTGCGGCCGAGGTCAGGCGTGGCACCAGGGCCGGTTCACGCTGCACGATGCGGGGCGCCGGGGTCGACGACGCCGCGGATGCCGCAGATCGCCCGCCGTGCACCGGAGCCGCCTTGCCCTTGCCTGCCGCGGCCTTGCCGGCCGGGGCCGCATGGGCTTTGTTTTTTTGCGGGGTCGCCAGGGCTGGCGCCGCCAGCAAAGCCACCGTCAGCCCCAACAGACGGCGACGCAACAAGACAGAGGTCAGGGGGACTTCGGAGCAATTCGGGTTCAAGGCAGCGTCCTTGGCAAGCGGTTCAGGCAAAGCTCAAAAGCCTAACGGAAAGCGGTCAGCCGCGGATGAACAAAGCCCCTGCAAATGCTAAAAAAACGCAGATTTCACCGCGTCACGACGGCGGCACGCTGCAGCGGTTTCACCTCAGCCACCTGCCCCATCAACCAGTCTCGAAAAGCGGTCAGCACAGGGGGGTCGTCTTGTGCGGGCGTGACCAGGTAGTAGCCTCGCTCACCCTGCAGCGAGGCCGTGCAGGCCGGCACCAGTTCGCCACGCGCCAGCTCAGATTCAATCAGCAGCGGCGGCATCAGCGCCACCCCCAGACCGTGCGAGGCGGCCACCGCCAGCATCGAGAACAGCTCGTAGCGCGGCCCTTCCATGGCCCTTGGCGCCTCGGTGCCCTGGGCATCAAACCACTGACGCCATCCGTAGGGCCGGGTGCTTTGCTGCAGCAGGGGCAGGCCGGCCAGGGCCTGCGGCGTGAGCCCGCCCGGGCTCAGGCCCCGGCGGTGCAGCCAGGCGGGGCTGCAGACCGGCAACACGTCTTCGCTCAACAGGGGCACTGCCCGCACCCCGGGCCAATTGGCCACCTGCTCGGGGGTACCGGCGTACAGGGCGGCATCGAACTCGGTATCGGCAAACAGAAACGGGCGGGTGCGGGTCTCGATGTGCACCACCAGATCAGGGTGGCGCTGGGCCAGATCGGGCAGCCTGGGGATCAGCCAGCGCGTGGCAAAGGTGGGAACGGCGGCCAACACCAGCCCCCCACCCAGGCCCTGGTGGGCCATCACGTCCAGGGTGTCGCGCTCCAGGCCCTGCAGCCGGCGCGACACCTGACGCCAGTAATTGGCGCCGCTGGGCGTCAACGCCACACCATGCCGGGTGCGGCGGAACAGGGCCACGCCCAGAAACTCCTCCAGCGCCGTCACCTGGCGTGAGACCGCGCTCTGGGTCAGGGCCAGCTCTTGTGCCGCACGGGTGTAGCTTTCGTGCCGGGCGGCGGCCTCGAAGCAGGCCAGCGCCTGGGTGGAGGGGATTTTGCGTTTCATGCCGTTATGGAACTTGTGAAGCGGATTGGCCGCATTTTCCAGGTTTTTTTGAAACAAGAAATGCATCAAAGGAATATCTGGATGTCAAATACTCGTTTGCGCAAGGCTGCGGCCCCGGCTACGATGCACCGCATCAAGCATTGACTTTTCTGCCACTGACCGGAGACCCCTCATGAGCCGTGCCGCCTTCCAATGGGCTGACCCCTTTCTTCTTGACCAACAGCTCACCGACGACGAGCGCATGATCCGTGACGCCGCTGCGGCCTACTGCCAGGACAAGCTGGCCCCGCGCGTGCTGGAAGCCTTCCGCCACGAAAAGACCGACCCGGCCATCTTCCGCGAAATGGGCGAGCTGGGCCTGCTGGGCCCCACCATCCCCGAACAATACGGCGGCCCGGGCCTGAACTACGTGGCCTATGGCCTGATCGCCCGCGAGATCGAGCGTGTGGACTCGGGCTACCGCTCGATGGCCAGCGTGCAAAGCTCGCTGGTGATGGTGCCCATCTACGAATTCGGCACCGAAGGCCAGCGCCAGAAGTACCTGCCCAAGCTGGCCACCGGTGAGTGGATCGGCTGCTTCGGCCTGACCGAACCCGACCACGGCTCCGACCCCGGCAGCATGGCCACCCGCGCCTACAAGACGGCCGGCGGCTACAAGCTCAAGGGCAGCAAGATGTGGATCTCCAACAGCCCCATCGCCGACGTGTTCGTGGTGTGGGCCAAGGAAGTGTCTGAAGGCGGCGCCGTGGGCCCGATCCGCGGCTTTGTGCTTGAAAAAGGCATGAAGGGCCTGAGCGCCCCCGCCATCCATGGCAAGGTCGGCCTGCGCGCCTCGATCACCGGCGAAATCGTGATGGACGACGTGTTCGTGCCCGAAGAAAACGCCTTCCCCGAAGTACAAGGCCTGAAGGGCCCGTTCACCTGCCTGAACAGCGCCCGTTACGGCATCGCCTGGGGCGCCCTGGGTGCCGCCGAGTTCTGCTGGCACACCGCACGCCAATACACCCTGGACCGCAAGCAGTTCGGCCGCCCCTTGGCCGCCAACCAGCTGATCCAGAAAAAACTGGCCGACATGCAGACCGAGATCGCACTGGGCCTGCAAGGCTGCCTGCGCCTGGGCCGCATGAAGGACGAAGGCACGGCCGCGGTCGAAACCACCTCGATCATCAAGCGCAACTCGTGCGGCAAGGCGCTGGACATTGCCCGACTGGCCCGCGACATGATGGGCGGCAACGGCATCAGCGACGAGTTCGGTGTGGCCCGCCACCTGGTGAACCTGGAGGTGGTCAACACCTACGAAGGCACCCACGACGTGCACGCCCTGATCCTGGGCCGTGCGCAGACTGGCATTGCGGCTTTCGGGAACTGAGCCCCCCCTGTTGGGGCTCACTGCGTGTAGCCCCCTCCCCCCCCAGGGGGCGATACCTGCGGACTGGCAGAGCCAGCTCCGCGGTATCCTGGAACGGGCTTCGCTTCGCTTGCCGGTGCCTAGACCAGGCCGCGACCTGTTGGCCAGTCCCCTGTTGTTTCCTTGTACTTTGGATCTATTGATGGGCATCGGGGCCCTCGGATCTTCGGCATGCCATCGTCTGAAAATTGCCTCATGACTCAACTCCCCACACCCCAGCCTGGGGCCCTTGCCGGTCTCAAAGTTCTTGATTTGTCCCGCGTGCTGGCGGGGCCTTGGTGCACGCAGATCCTGGCGGATCTGGGGGCGGATGTGGTGAAGGTGGAGCGGCCCGGGGCGGGGGATGACACTCGGCACTGGGGGCCTCCCTTCCTCAAGGATGCGGCGGGGCAGGACACGGATCAGGCCAGTTATTTCACGGCCTGCAACCGCAACAAGCGATCCGTGACCATCGACATGGCCAGCGCCGCAGGGCAGGCCCTGATCCGCGAGATGGCACTGCGCGCCGACATCGTGGTGGAGAACTTCAAGGTGGGTGGGTTGCAGCAGTACGGGCTGGACCATGCCAGCCTGCTGGCTCTGAACCCGCGCCTGATCTATTGCTCGGTGACCGGTTTCGGCCAGGACGGGCCCTATGCCGAGCGCGCCGGCTATGACCTGATGATCCAGGCCATGAGCGGCATGATGAGCATCACCGGCCGGGCCGACGACCAGCCTGGCGGCGGCCCGCTGCGGGTGGGCGTGGCGCTGACCGACCTGTTCACCGGCATCTATGCCTCCACCGCCATCCTGGCCGCACTCAACGTGCGGCATCAGACCGGCAAAGGCCAGCACATCGACATGTCGCTGCTCGACGTGGGCATGGCCATCCTGGCCAACCAGGCGGCGGGGTTCCTCAACACCGGCAAGGTGCCCGGACGCCAGGGCAACAGCCACCCCAGCCTGGCCCCTTACCAAGACTTTCCGACCGCCGACGGCGCCATGTTGCTGGCCATCGGCAACGACGGTCAGTTTGCGCGCTTCTGCGCCGCGGCCGGTCGGCCCGAGTGGGCCCAGGACGAGCGCTTTGCGACCAACACCCTGCGGGTGAAGCACCGCGAAACCCTGATCCCGCTGATGGGCGAGCTGACCCGCACCCGCCACACCGCCGACTGGATCGCCCTGCTCGAAGACAAGGCCGTGCCCTGCGGCCCGATCAACGACATCGGGCGCGCCTTTGACGATGCCCAGGTGCAGGCCCGTGGCCTGGCCGTGACCCTGCCGCGCGACGCGGGCGATGGCATTGCACAGATCCGGGGTGTGGCCAGCCCCCTGCGCCTGGCCGACAACCCCCCCGTGCTGCGCAACGCCCCGCCAGCCCTGGGCCAGCACACCGATGAGGTGCTGCGCGAGCTGGGGCTGGACGCGGCCCGCATCGCCGAGTTACGCGCCCAGAACGTGCTCTGAAGGCGCCCTGAACAGGGTTTGGAGCGCGCCCAGCGCCGGCCTCAGGCCTGAAAGTGCTGCTGGTATTGCTGGCGCAGCACGTTTTTCTGGATCTTGCCGGTGGCCGTGGTGGGCAGCGCCGGCAGAAACACCACCGCCTTGGGCACCTCGTGGCGCGCCAGGCGCTGCCGACAATGGGCCAGCACGGCCTCGGCATCGGCCGATTGACCGGCCTTGAGCACCACAAAGGCGGTCACGGCCTCGGTCCAATGCGCATGCGGCAGCCCCACCACCACCGCGTTGCCCACGGCCGGATGGCCCAGCAAGGCGGTTTCAACGGTGATCGAGGCCACGTTCTCGCCGCCGGTCTTGATCATGTCTTTCTTGCGGTCGACAAACACCAGCAGGCCATCGGGGTCGTAAAAACACAGGTCGCCGGTGTGGTGCCAGCCATGGCGGCAGGCTTCGGCCGTGGCCTCGGGGTTCTTGTAGTAGCCGTTCATGACGTTGGGGCCACGCACCACCAGCTCACCCACCTCGCCCTGGGGCAACAGCCGCCCCTCGTCGTCCATGATGGCCATGTCGTTGATCAGCGCCGGCGTACCCCAGTAAGGCCCGGGCTTGCTCAGCTGGTACTCGGGCTTGAAGTAGGTGGTGCCGGGGTAGGTTTCGGTCTGGCCGCTGGCCAGTGCAAAACGCGGGCAGATCTCTTCGGTCAGGCGCCGCAGCAGGGCCGGCTCCATGGGTTGCATGGCGTAAAGGCACAGGCGCAACGAGCTGAGGTCAAACTCGGCGCGCTGCGGGTGGTCCAGCAGGGCCCGGTACATCATGGGCAACAAAAAGATCCAGCTCAGGCGGTGCTGCTGCACCGTGCGCATGAAAGCCACCGGATCGAAGCGGCGCACGATGACCATCGTGGCCCCCAGGTGCACAAAGGCCGCCACCAGGGAGTGCTCGGCACAGTGAAAAACCGGCATCACCACGCCTGTCACATCGTCATGTTGGATCCCCCCTTCGATCGCCCCGCTGAGCGAAGCCACAAACACCGCCAGATGGCTGATGGCCACCCCCTTGGGATGGGCCGTGGTGCCACTGGTGAACATGATCTGGGCCACATCGCGGTCTTCGATCTGCACCTCGGGTTCGCTCACCGGGGCGGCTTGCAAGGCCTCATGCAGCCAAGGGCCGGCGATGCCGGACTGGCCGCTGACCCGGTTGACCAGCACGCCAGGGCAGACGGCCTCGATGCTGCCGCGCACTGGCGCCAGCAACTCGTCGTCGGCCATCACCAGGCGGGCCTCGACCTGGCCCAGGATGTATTGGATCTGCTCGCCCGCCAGCATCACGTTCATGGGCACCCAGACCAGGCCGGCCTTGGCAATGCCGAAGGCCATCACCACCTGCTCGATGCTGTTGAGGCAGAGCGTGGCCACCGCATCGCCCTTCTTCAAGCCCCGGGCCAGCAGGTGGTTGGCCAACTGGTTGCAGCGCTGATCGAGCTCGCGGTAGCTCAGTCGGCGCTCGCCTTCGATGAGGGCGGTTTTGCCCGGCGTTCGGGCGGCGGCTCGGCGCAGCATGTCGCCAATGGCGATGCGCTGGATGACAGAGGGCTGGAATGGCATGACTTGTCTCCGGTTCGGCGGTGATGAATGCCTTGCCAGACAACATGGCTGCCCCCCTGACAAGGCCAAGCCCCCGTTGGCCCGCCGCCCGGCGGTTGCGCAAGCGCCCCGGCCCTGGCCGTTGGGCCCGGGGACCCGTCGGCCATGCTATCGGCGCCAGGGCACCCCCAGGTCACTTCTGCGACATGCGGGCCCCCGCCCTGCTCGGGGGTCTGAGGCCCCGCGGTTCAGAGCAAGGCGCCGCCCGGGCGCTCACCACGCTCATAGACCACATGGGCGCGGCCCACGATCAGGGGATCCAGCTTGCCGATGTGCTCGCTGTCTTTGTTGCCATACGGAAGCATGTGCAACACATAGCGCATGGCGTTCAGACGCGCGCGCTTCTTGCAGTCGCTCTTGATCACCGTCCAGGGGGCATCGGCGGTGTCGGTCTCGAAGAACATGCCCTCTTTGGCCCGCGTGTAGTCGTCCCATTTGTCGAGCGAGGCTTTGTCGATGGGGCTGAGCTTCCACTGCTTGAGCGGATGGGCTTCGCGCTCTTTGAAGCGGCGGCGCTGCTCGCTCTGGCTGACGGAGAACCAGAACTTGATCAGGTGCACCCCGCTGCGCACCAGGTTGCGCTCGAACTCAGGCGCCTGGCGCATGAACTCGGTGTATTCGGCATCGGTGCAGAAGCCCATCACGCGCTCGACACCGGCACGGTTGTACCAGCTGCGGTCAAACATCACGATCTCGCCCCGGGTGGGCAGGTGCTGTACATAGCGCTGAAAGTACCACTGGCCGCGTTCGATCTCGGAGGGTTTCTCCAGGGCCACCACCCGGGCGCCCCGGGGGTTGAGGTGCTCCATGAAGCGCTTGATGGTGCCGCCCTTGCCGGCCGCGTCGCGCCCTTCAAACAGGATCACCACGCGCTGACCGGTCTCCTTGACCCAGGCCTGCAGCTTGAGCAATTCAACCTGAAGCTTGAATTTCTCACGCTCGTAGCTGGCGCGGCGCATCAGATGTCGGTAGGGATAGCCGCCCTGGCGCCAGTCGCGGGCCAGTTCCTCGTCGGGGTTGCCGGTGTCTTTTTCGCCGGTCAGGGCCTGGTTGGGACGCAGCTCATGGAGCAGCATCTGCAGGTCGTCCTGGGACACCCCGTCGAGCATGGCGCGCAGCGTGGCGGTGCGTTGCTCGGGCGTGCCGGCCACGTCACCAGCCTCACCGGCCTCAGCCGACACCCCGGCCACCAGCGACTTCAGCACCGACAGCTGCTTGTGCTGGGCCGCATCGGTGGCCTCGCGGGCCACATGACGGGCCAGCGCACGGGGCGCCACCGAGGGGGCCACGTCGCCACGGCGCGTGCTGCGTTCGCTGCGCGCCGTGCGGGGTTTGGCGGCAGCAGCGCCTGCCTTGACGCCGGACTTGGCTTGGGCGCCAGCGGTGGGTGGGGTCGGTGCGGGAGCCGCTCGGGAGGGCGATGGGCGTTCTGTCATGTCAGGGTCTCCGGAAAACATCGTGGCCGTGCTCAGAACCTGTCTGGGGCAGCACCACGAAGGCCGCCCCATCGGTCATCAAAGTGTCATTTTCGACCTCCGCCTGCTGCACAGACTTGACCCGCATCAATGGACAACCGCCTGCGGTCCGCCGCCCATCCAGGCATCCGTCATTTACATCTGAGCCTGCCCAGAAGTGCCGAAACCGGCTACAAACGGCTTTTCGCAACGAGACAACATCCCATGATGGAACTTCTGAGCTCTCCGCAGGCCTGGCTGGCCTTTGCCACCCTGACGGCCCTGGAACTGGTGCTGGGCATCGACAACGTGATCTTCATCTCGGTGCTGGTCGACCGGCTGCCCGAAGCCCAGCGCGACCGGGCCCGGCGCCTGGGCCTGTTCATGGCCATGTTCATGCGCATCGGCCTGCTGATGGTGCTGTCGTGGATCATCGGGCTCAACGCCCCGGTGTTCAGTGCCTGGGGCCAGGACATTTCGGGGCGCGACCTGATCCTGATCGCAGGTGGCCTGTTCCTGATCTGGAAAAGCACCGGCGAGATCCACCAGACCCTGGAGGGTGAAGAGCATCACGACAGTGCTGGCGGGCGCAGCAGTTTCGGCTCGGTGATCGTGCAGATCATGCTGGTCGACCTGGTGTTCTCGCTCGACTCGATCATCACCGCCGTCGGCATGGTCGACAACGTCACCGTGATGATTGCGGCCGTGGTGGCCTCGGTGGGCCTGATGATGGTGTTTGCCAGCGCCATCGGCCGCTTTGTGTCGCAGCACCCCACGATCAAGATGCTGGCCCTGTCCTTTCTGGTGGTGGTGGGGGTGGTGCTGATCGCCGAGGGCTTTGACCACCACGTGCCCAAGGGCTACATCTATTTCGCAATGGCGTTCTCGGTGGCGGTGGAAATGCTCAACATCCGCTTGCGCCGACGGGTCTCCAAGGCCGAGGTGGAGGCCCATCGGCCCGACTGAATCCACAGGCTGGCTGGGGCTGGGCCGCCCGCCTTTCAGCCTGCCAGCCCCTCGTTCACGGTGGGGTGGTGCAACGCCAGTCGCAACTCCCGCTTGAGCCGGGTATTGAGCAGCCGGCGCGACTCGCTCATGAAACTCAGCAGGCTCACAGGCAATTGCTCGCGGGCCTGATCACGGGCCACCCGGGGCGGGCGCGGCAGGCCATACAGGTCGGCGGCCAGATCAAAGTAGTCGCCCATCCGCAAGCGCGTGTCATCGCACACGTTGTACAGCCGCTGCGGGCGACCCCGCCACAAGGCGAGCTGGCAGGCCGCAGCCAGGTCGTCAGCATGGATGTGGCTGGTGTAGACATCGTCTTCGTGCCGCAACACGGGTGTGCCGCGCAGCAGGCGCTCGCGCGGTGTGCCCCCCTCGCGGTCGGGCGCATAGATGCCCGGAATGCGCAAGACACTCACGCGCAGGCTGCGGCCCAGGTGACGCATCACCCGTTCAGCATCCACCCGGCGCTGGGCGCGCGGGGTGGTGGGCTGCAAGGTGCGTGTCTCATCCACCAGCGCCCCACCGCAATCGCCATACACGCCACTGGTCGAGCCATAGACCAGGGCCCGGGGCAGGCTGCGTTGCCGCAGGCTGCGGGCCAGCGCCAGGCTGCGGGGGTCGCGCCACCACTCACCCGTGGGTTGCGAAGGCGGTGGTGCCAGGTGCAGAACCCGGTGCGCCAGGCCGGCCAGGCGATGCAGGGTCGCCGGCTGATCCAGATCCCCCACCAGCGGCGTGATGCCCTGGGCGCGCAGGCCGGGCACCCGGGCGGGCGACGAGGTCAGCGCCAGCACACGCACACGCCCGAGCAACTGGCGCGCCACGCGCTGACCGACGTCACCACAGCCCACGATCAACAGGCGTTGGCGCCGGAACCGCGCGGGCAAGGCGCCGAGAGGGCTTTGGTTTGAAGGCAAAATCGGGGCTTTCCAGTTTCTAAAGACGGCCCCGAGGATACCGAAAAGATGAGCTTCAACATCACCGTGCAGCCCAGTGGGCGAGCCTTCACCGCCAACCCCGAAGAAGCCGTGCTGGCCGCGGCCATCCGCCAGGGCGTGGGTTTGCCCTATGGGTGCAAGGACGGGGCCTGTGGCTCGTGCAAATGCAAGAAGCTCGAAGGCGAGGTGGTGCATGGCGAACACCAGAGCAAGGCCTTGAGCGCCGAAGAAGCGGCCCAGGGCTTCATCCTGACCTGCTGCGCCGTGCCACAGTCGGATCTGGTGCTGGAGTCGCGCCAGGTGACCGACGAGAGCGCCTTTCCGATCAAGAAGATGCCGGTGCGCGTGGCCGCCCTTGAAAAGAAATCGGCGGATGTGGTGCAGCTGCGCCTGCAACTGCCGGCCACCGAGACCTTCCGCTACCACGCCGGCCAGTACATCGAGTTCATTCTGCGCGATGGCGCCCGCCGCGCCTACTCGATGGCCAACGCCCCGCACACCCAAACCGAGGCTCCCGGCGTCGAACTGCACATCCGCCACATGCCCGGCGGCAAGTTCACCGATCACGTGTTTGGCGCCATGAAGGAAAAGGACATCCTGCGCGTGGAAGGCCCCTTCGGCAGCTTCTACCTGCGTGAAGACAGCGACAAGCCCATCGTGCTGCTGGCCTCGGGCACGGGCTTTGCGCCGATCAAGGCCCTGATCGAGCAGTTGCAGTTCAAGGGCAGCACCCGCGCCGTCACGCTGTACTGGGGTGGCCGCCGGCCACAAGACCTGTACCTGCACGACTGGGTGCTGGCCCGTGCGGCCGAGATGCCTCAGCTGCGCTACGTGCCGGTGGTGTCCGATGCCCTGCCCGAAGACGGCTGGAGCGGCCGCACCGGCTTTGTGCACCAGGCGGTGCTGGACGACTTTGCCGACCTGTCGGGCCACCAGGTCTATGCCTGCGGCGCCCCCATCGTGGTCGAATCGGCCCGCGTCGCCTACAGCGCCCAGCGTGGCCTGCCCGCCGAAGAGTTCTACGCCGACGCCTTCACCAGCGAAGCCGACAAGCACGCTGCGGCCTGAGTCGGATCGAGCGGGGTGGGTCCATGCCCCAATGGGGCTGGATCGACCACCGCCAGACTTGCGACAGCTTGTTGCCTATTGAGCAGCAAATGATGTGGAATAGGCAACAAAATCCCGCTATCACTCAGCACGAAGCGCCCGCCATGAGCTTGCATGGGGGCCTCCAACAAAAAAAGCCACCCTGACACTCATCAGGGTGGCTTTTTCACATCCGCCTGAACCCCCTCAGGCAAGGCGGACTCTTGGCCAGCTGACTTGGCCTTCTTACTTGGCTGGTGCGGCCGGCATGGCGGGGGCGGCAGGCGCAGCAGGTGCTGCCGGGGTGGCAGGAGCCGCGGCAGCGGCATCCTTGTGATGCTTGTGATGGCGCTTGTGCTTGTGCTCGGCCTTGGCGGCGGCGGCCGGGGTGGCGGCAGCGGGCTCGGCGACCGGGGTGACGGTGGAAGGGGTCTTCACGGTGGCCGTGGCAGGTGCAGGGCCGACAGCCGGCGCCGCAGCGGGAGCCTGGGCAAACGCAGCACCGGACACACCGGCAGCCAGGGCAACAACCACAGCGGAGACGAGAGCTTGGACTTTCATGATGACTTCCTTCATTGGCATGGAGACGACCTCCATGTGGATGACAACGCCCCGGGCTGTTCAAGCGCATGACGCCTGAATTGCAAACGGATGTAAGCATTTGTGTACCCAGCCTTCACCGTACGACAATCAGCCCATGAAGCGCAGAAACGTCCTCCTCAGCCCGCTGGCCGCCCTGCCGGCGCTTTCCACCCTGCCCGCCCTGGCCCAGACCGCTGGTGCCGGGCGCCCGATCCGCATCATCGTGCCCTACGCCCCCGGCGGGCCCATCGACGTGACGGCCCGCGTGCTGGCCGAACGGGTGAAAGATTCGCTTGGGCCCGTGATCATCGAGAACAAGCCCGGCGCGGGGGGCAACATCGGTGCCGATCAGGTGGCCAAGGCAGCCCCCGACGGGCTGACGATTGGCATCGCAGCCACCGCCACCCATGCGGTCAACCCCTGGCTGTACAGCCGCATGCCGTTTGATGCGTTGCGTGATTTCAGCCCCATCACCCAGATCGTGCGCGTGCCCAACGTGCTGGTGATCAATGCCGATACCGCACGGCGCCTCAAGATCAACACCCTGGCCGACATGGTGGCCTATGCGCGGGCCAACCCGGCCAAGCTCAATTTCGGCAGCGGCGGCAGTGGCAGCGCAGGGCATCTGGCCGGCGAGATGTTCAAGGCCCAGGCCGGCATCTACGCGCTGCACATCCCGTACAACGGCGGCAACCCGGCCCAACTGGCCTTGCTGGCAGGTGAGGTCGACTTCAACTTCGACAACCTGGCCACGGCAGCGCCCAACATCCGCTCGGGCAAGCTCAAGGCCCTGGCCGTGACCACCGCCCAGCGCAGCCCGCTGCTGCCCGAGGTGCCGGCCGTGGCCGAAACCTACAAGGGCTTCAGCATCGACACCTGGTGGGGTCTGGTGGCCCCGGCGCACACGCCCAAGGACGTGATCGCGCGCCTGAACCAGGCCTTTGTGGCGGCCTTGAACTCGCCCGAGACCAAGACCCGCTTTGCGGGCCTGATGGCCGAGCCGGTGCCCACCTCGCCCGAGCAGTTCGGCGCCTTCATGAAAGGTGAACTGGCCAAGTACGAGAAAGTGGTCAAGGCGTCTGGCGCCAAGGTGGACTGAGACCCGGGGCCGCTTCAGGCCGTCAAAGGCGCGTGATGGCCTGATCGGCCACCGCCGCCAGTTCGGCAGCTGGCACTTGCTCGGGCCAGATTTCGGCCAGCGGCAGCAGCACAAAGGCACGCTGGCGCATGCGGGGGTGCGGCAGGGTCAGCTCGGCACCATCGAGCCGGGCCTCGCCATGGCTGAGCAGGTCCAGATCGAGCGTGCGCGGCGCGTGGCGGTAGGGGCGCTCGCGGCCGGCGGCCAGCTCCAGGGCCTGCAGGGCATGCAGCAGCGCCAAGGGCGCCAGCCGGGTCTGCAGCAAGACCACGGCGTTGATGAAATCGGGCCCGCCCGCATCCACCGGGGCACTGCGGTACAGGGAGGAGGCCTTGAGCAGCTGGCTGTGCGGCAGTTGGGCCAGGTCGGCCAGGGCCTGGCGAACGGTGGCCTGGGCGTCGCCCAGGTTCCCGCCCACGCCGATGCAGGCGAGCACGGGCGAAGCAAGCGTGTCGGTCATGGCTTTCAGATCCAGGCCTCAGCCCTGAGCGTCGCCGCCCATGTCGGAAGGGCCGCCTTGCCCCCCGCCCTGACTGCCGCCCCGCGCACCCGACGGCTTGCGACGGCGGCGCTTGCGCGGTGCTGGGATGGCGCCCTCGCCGTCTGGCGCGGGCTCGGACGATGACGGGGCGGCCGCGACCGGCTCGCGGCTGGCGCCTGCAGGCTCGCCTTCAGCCCGCGGCTCGGCCGGGCGAGGCACACGGCGCACCTTGGGTGCACTGGCCTTCTGGCGTGCACGCTGCTCTTCGCGCACCTGCTCCAGCAGGTCTTCTCGGGTGGTGTCGTCACCGGTGCTGAACTCTTCCCACCATTCGGCCAGGGCCTCATCCACTTCGCCAATGTCGGCCCGCAGACGCATGAAGTCGAAGCCGGCGCGGAAGCGTGCCTGCTCGACCAGGCCATAGGGGGCGCTGCCGGTGCGCTTTTCAAAACGCGGCTGCATCACCCAGATCTCACGCATGTCGGCGGCCAGCTTGCCGCGACCGGACACGTCGCCGATGCGGGCATTGAAGACCTCGTCAATGGCGTCTTGCAACGCCGGGAAGGGGTGTTGGCGTTGCGCCAGGCGTTGCTCCCAGCCTTCGCGCACGTCATGCCACAGCACGGTGGCCAGCAGAAAGCTCGGGGCCACCGGCTTGCCCTCGCCCACGCGTCGGTCGGTGTCTTGCAGGGCTGCCGTCACGAAGGGCTGATCGGCACGCTCCACCACCACATCCAGCAGCGGATAGATGCCACGCTCCAGGCCCAGCTTCTTGAGGGTGGCTATCGTGGCCAGCGCGTGGCCGGTCTGCAGCAGCTTGAGCATTTCGTCAAACAAGCGGCTTTGCGGCACGTCGGCCAGCAGGGTCTGCGACGAGCGCAGAGGGGCCGCCGTCTTGGGCTCGATCTCGAAACCCAGCGGGCTGAGCTTGGCGGCGAAGCGCACCGCGCGGATGATGCGCACCGGGTCTTCGCGGTAACGCGTGGCGGGGTCACCGATCATGCGCAGGACCTTCTTCTTGGCGTCCTGGATGCCCTTGTGGTAGTCAACCACCACCTGCGCCTCGGGGTCGTAATACATGGCGTTGATGGTGAAGTCGCGGCGCACGGCGTCTTCTTCCTGCGGGCCCCAGACGTTGTCGCGCAGCACGCGGCCGCTGGCGTCGACCGCATGCGTCATGCCGGCCAGGGCCTGCTTGCTGGTGCGCTCGTTGCCGCTGACCTGCTCGGCCGCGGTGTTGTCGAGGTAGGCCCGGAACGTGGAGACCTCGATCACCTCGTGCTCACGTCCGCGGCCATGCACCACGTGCACGATGCGGAAGCGCTTGCCGATGATGAAGGCGCGGCGGAACAGGCTCTTGACCTGCTCGGGCGTGGCGTTGGTGGCCACGTCGAAATCCTTGGGACGCAGGCCCAGCAACAGGTCGCGCACCGCACCGCCGACGATGTAGGCCTCGTACCCGGCGGATTTCAGGGTGTGCACCACGTCGTTGGCACGCCGGTCAACCAGGTCGGGGTTGATGCCGTGCTCGCTGAAGGGCACCTCCTCGCGTTTGCCGAACTTGGGGCGGCCCGCCTTGGGGGCTGCCGCAGCGCCCTTGCCCAGCAATTTGTCGATGAACTTCTTGATCATGGTGTCTCGGTGAACAGGTCCAGAATGCGCCAGCCGCGGCTTTGGGCCAGGGTACGCAAACGGTCGTCAGGGTTGGTGGCCACAGGGTGATTCACTTGCTCCAGCAGCGGCACATCATTGGTGGAATCGCTGTAGAAAGTGCTCTCGACCTGCGTCCAGTCGAGCTGGCGCGCAGCCAGCCATTGTTCCATGCGCAGCACCTTGCCCTCGCGCATGGAGGGAACACCGTCGATTTCGCCGGTGAACCAGCCCTGCTCATCGCGGGCCAGTTGCACCGCAATCAGCTCGCTCACGCCCAGGGCGCGGGCGATGGGGCGGGTGACGAATTCATTGGTGGCGGTGATGATGAGCACGGTGTCGCCCGCGTCCTGGTGCTGGCGCAGCAGAGCCAGCGCCTGCGGTGTGATGGCCGGCTGGATCACCTCTTGCATGAAGCGCTCATGCGCCTCGGCTGCCGCCTGCGGGCCTTTGACGCGCACGGCCTCGATGGCAAAGCGCACGTAGTCGTGCACATCCAGGGTGCCGGCCTGGTAATGGGCAAAGAACTCGTCGTTGCGGCGGGCAAACTCGACCGGGTCGGTCCAGCCGATGCGGGTGGTGAACTGGCCCCAGGCGTAATCGGAGTCGATGGGCAGCAGGGTGTGGTCGAGGTCGAACAGAACCAGTTTCATGCGGGGCTGACTTGGCATTCGGGATGCTTTGGGTGCTGGTAGCGGCCTCACTCGGATTCGAGCATGGCCTTGATGAGGGGAATGGTGATGGCGCGCTGGGTGCGCAGGGCATAGCCGTCGAGCTGGTCGAGCAGTTGCATGAGGCTGCCCAGATCGCGCGAAAAGCGGTTCAGCATGAAGTCCATCACCTCGTCGCCGAGAAAGATGCCGCGGGCATCGGCCTCCTGGCGCAGCACGGCACGGCGTTCGGGCTCGCTGAGCACGTGCAGGTGGAACACATGGCCCCAGCCCAGGCGGGTGCGCAGGTCTTCGCGCAGTTTCAGGTCGGCGGGCGGCAGCTCGCCGGCGGCCAGCACCCAGCGCTGGTGCGTGTGGGCATTGACGAACCAATTGAAGGCGGCGTGCTGCTGCACCGCGGTGTAGAGGTGCACCTCGTCCATCAGCACGGCAGCCCAGGTTTCGTCGAACTCGGGGGGCTCGTGGATCGAGGCATCGAGCCAGCCCACACGGGCCCCCTGCTCGCGCAACGCGGTCTGCACACTCTTGAGCAGGTGGGTCTTGCCGCAGCCGCTGTCGCCCCACAGGTAGGTGGGCACGGGCGAGCGCTGGGCTTCGTGGGCGCCGTCGCCGGTCCACAGCTGCAGGTGGCGCAAGGCCGCTTCATTGGGGCCGGCAAAAAACCGGTCCAGGGTGGGACCTGTGGCCAGGCCGATGTCGAGTGCCAGTTGCTTCATCATGACGCGTGTTTCCCAGCCCCTCTTCAACCCGTGTAGAGCCGGCTGGCCAGGTAGCCCGAACGCAGTCGCCGCACGGCCACCAGCAGCACGGCGCTGGCAGGCAGGGCGATCAGCACGCCCACAAAGCCCAGCACCTGCCCGAAGGCCAGCAATGCAAAAATGACGGTCAGCGGGTGCAGACCGATGCGCTCGCCCACCAGGCGGGGGGTGAGAATGAAACTTTCAACGAACTGCCCCAGGCCGAACACCACGGCCACCATGATCAGCGCCTTGAGCGAGGCAAACTGCATCAGGCCCGACACGGTGGCCAGCACCAGCCCCAGTCCAAAGCCCAGGTAGGGCACAAACACGGCCAAGCCCGTGAAGATGCCGATCGGCAAGGCCAGGTCCAGCCCGAATGCCGCCAGGCCCGCACTGTAAAAGATGGCCAGCAACAGCATCACCAGCAGTTGACCGCGCAGGTACTGGCCCAGCACCTCATCGGCGTCGTCCATGAAGCTGTCGTAGCCCTCGCGCAGGCGGGGGGGCACCAGCTCGACCAGGCGATGCACAAAAGTGTCCCAATCCATCAGCAGGTAGAACAGCGCCACCGGGATCAGCACGGCATTGCCCACCAGGGCCAGGGCCACGCTGCCGCCCAGCTTGAGCGAGGACAGCACCGGGGTCAGCAAGTCTTCGGTGTTGGTATTGAGGTACTTGAGGACCAAGGCCTTGAGCGTGTCCACATCCACCGCCAGCGTGACGCCGAACTGCGCCGCCAGGGGCTTGAGCAGCGCGTTGAGGCGGTCAAACAACTGCGGCACCTGATCGCGCATCAAGGGCAGCTCTTTGGTGAGGATGGGCACGATCAGCATCACCAGGCCCAGCGCCAGCAGAATGAACACCACCTCGACCAATACCACCGCCACCACCCGGGGCATGCGCCCACGCCCCAGGCCGTCGAGCCAATTGACCATGGGCGTCAGGGCGTAGGCCAGCACGGCCGCCACCACGAAAGGGGCCAGCACAGGCTTGAGCGCCCACAGCAACAGCCAGGCCGCCAGGGCCAGACCGACCCAGGTAAAGGCACGTTTTTGAGTGGTGGAAAAATGCATGAAGGTGGGGGTTGCAGGCTGCCCGGGCGGGGCACCCCTTAAAATCACCTCAAATTCTAGTCGCCGTGCACGCCTGTCCGTGCCGTCCATTTCAAATGAGCTCCTCCAATACCTCCTCCACCCCCCTGTCCTACAAAGACGCCGGCGTTGACATCGACGCTGGCGACGCCTTGGTTGAGCGCATCAAGCCGCTGGCCAAGAAAACCATGCGCGAAGGGGTGCTGGCCGGCATCGGCGGCTTCGGAGCCCTGTTCGAAGTGCCCAAGCGCTACCAGGAACCCGTGCTGGTGAGCGGCACTGACGGCGTGGGCACCAAGCTCAAGCTGGCGTTTGAATGGAACATGCACGACACCGTGGGCATCGATCTGGTGGCCATGAGCGTGAACGACGTGCTGGTGCAAGGCGCCGAGCCGCTGTTCTTCCTCGACTACTTTGCCTGCGGCAAGCTGCACGTGGACACGGCCGCCGCCGTGGTGGGCGGCATTGCCCGCGGCTGTGAACTGTCGGGCTGCGCCCTGATCGGCGGTGAAACCGCCGAAATGCCGGGCATGTACCCCGATGGCGAATACGACCTGGCCGGCTTTGCCGTCGGCGCGGTCGAAAAATCCAAGATCCTGACCGGCCAGAACGTGAAGCCCGGTGACGTGGTGCTGGGCCTGGCCTCGGCCGGCGTGCACTCCAACGGCTTCAGCCTGGTGCGCAAGGTGATCGAACGCGCCGGCACCGACCTGCCCGCCACCCTGGACGGCCAGCCCTTCAAGCAGGCCATCATGGCCCCGACCCGCCTGTACGTGAAGCCGGTGCTGCAAGCCCTGGCCCAGCACCCCATCAAGGCGCTGGCCCATATCACCGGCGGCGGCCTGCTCGAAAACATCCCCCGCGTGCTGCCCGAAGGCACGGCCGCCCACCTGCAAAAGGGCAGCTGGCCGCAGACCGAGCTGTTCGCCTGGCTGCAGAAGGTGGCCGGCATCGACGACATCGAGATGAACCGCACCTTCAACAACGGCATTGGCATGGTGGTGGTGGTGGATGCGGCTGAGGCCGAAGCCACGGCCGCCACGCTGCGTGCTGCCGGCGAAACCGTCTACACCATCGGCGCCATCGCCGAGCGGGGTGACGGTGCCGCCGTCGTGGTGGCCTGAGGCCCCTGCCCTTCTGAACCGAGCGGGCCCGGCATGGCCCGCTTCTGAATCAACCAGCCCTCGAGGCTGGTTTTTTCATGGGGCTGGCTCCAGCGAGGCCAGCAAGCGGGCCAGCCCCTCGTCCAGCGCCTGTTGCTCGGCTGCTGACAGGGCGGCCAGCAGCGCGTGCTCGTTGTCGACATGGGCCGCCACGGCCCGGTCGATCAGCTGCAGCCCCGCCTCGCTGAGCTGCACCAGGGTGCTGCGCGCATCCTCCGGGTTGGCCACACGCTGCACCCAGCCGGCAGACTCCAGGCCCTTGAGGCGGTGCGTCATCGTGCCCGAGCTCACCATCATGGCGGAGAACAAGGCCGTTGGCGCCAGGCAGTACGGCGCGCCCGAGCGGCGCAAGGTGGCCAGCATGTCGAACTCCCAGCCGGCCAGACCGAACTCGGCGAACTTCTCGTCCAGCCTGCGCCGCATCAAGACCTCACAGCGCTTGAGCCGCCCGATCAAGCCCATGGGGCTCACATCCAGGTCAGGGCGCTCCTGATGCCACTGCGCCAGGATGGCATCGACCGCATCCGGCGGCCTGTTTTCAAGGGGGGACATGCTCACTCCTGACAGGGTTTATCTCGATCTCAAGATTATCTGCTACGCTTATTTATCTTGAAGTAGAGATAAATATGCCTGAAAACACCCCCTCGTCCCCTTGGCGCGACGCCCTGCTGACCGCGCTGGCCCCCATGATCTGGGGCACGACCTACCTGGTGACCACCGAGGTGCTGCCACCCGATCGCCCCTTCACCGCCGCTCTGCTGCGCGCATTGCCGGCCGGCCTGCTGCTGACGCTTTACTGCCGCCAGTGGCCGCGGGCCGGCGACTGGGGGCGCCTGCTGTTGCTGTCGGCCCTGAACATCGGCTTCTTCCAGGCCTTGCTGTTCATCGCGGCCTACCACCTGCCCGGGGGGCTGGCCGCCGTGGTGGGCGCCCTCCAGCCCTTGCTGGTGATGGGCCTGGCCTGGCTGCTGGACCGGCAACGGCCGATGCCGCTGGCCCTGGGGGCGGCTGGACTGGGGGTGTTCGGCATGGCGGCCCTGTTGCTGTCGCCCACAGCCAGCTGGAACCCGGTGGGCCTGGGCGCCGCGCTGGCCGGCACGGCCTGCATGGCGGCAGGCACCCTGCTGGCCCGGCGCTGGCGCACCGACCTGCCCGTGCTGGCCTTCACGGGCTGGCAATTGCTGCTGGGCGGCCTGATCCTGGCGCCACTGGCCTGGGCGATCGACCCACCCCTGCCCACCTTGGGCTGGACCGCCGGCCTGGGCTATGCCTACCTGTCGCTGGTCGGGGCCTTGCTGGCCTATTCACTGTGGTTTCGCGGCATTGCCCGCCTGCCCTCGGTGGCGGTGTCTTCGCTGAGCCTGCTGAGCCCGCTCACCGCCGTGGTGCTGGGCTGGGTCTGGCTGGGCCAGGCCATGACGGGCTGGTCGCTGCTGGGCCTGGTGCTGGTGTTCGGCAGCATCCTGACCGTGCAATGGGCAAGCGCCCCGAAGCGGTAAGGACGATTCGCCAGACGTCTGATCATGAAGTCTGAAAATGATCGATTCCGGTCTTGACCTGAGCGGCCAATCCCCATGAAACTGGGAAAAATCAAAGCTCCAAACCACCTTGATGGAGTCTGAAAATGAACACCGCCCTGATCGTGATCGATGTGCAAGAGTCTTTCCGGCATCGCCCTTTCTTCACCGAACATGATTTGCCGGCCTACCTGGCCGCGCAGAACGCCCTGATCGAAGGCGCTGTGGCCCAGGGCCTGCCGGTGATCCGCGTGCTGCACAGCGATGGGCCCGAAGTGGCCAGCAACCCGTTTGCACAGGCCTCCGGCCAGGTACGACCCCTGGAGGGCCTGGCCGCTTTCGAACCCGCAGCCACTTTCATCAAGCACCGGCACAGCGCCCTGGTGGGTACGGGGCTGGACGTGTGGCTGACCCGCCACGGGGTGGGGCGGCTGATCATCAGTGGCATCCGCACCGAGCAATGCTGCGAGACCACCACCCGCCACGCCTCGGACCTGGGCTGGACGGTCGACTACGTGACCGAGGCCACCCTGACCTGGGACATGCCCCAGCCCGACGGCAGCACCCTGAGCGCCGCCGACATCAAGCTGCGCACCGGCACGGTGCTGCAAGGCCGCTTCTGCACCCTGTGCAGCGTCGACGAAGCCTTGCAACGCGCCACGGAGGCCGCATGAGCGAGGCGGCGCTGCAGATCGGCATCCTGGGCTTTGACGAGGTCGAGGTGCTGGACCTGGCCGGACCCTACGAGGTGTTCACCACCGCGGCCCGCATGGCCAGCCGAATGGCTGAGCCCGGCGCCAGCACCGGCCTGCACGAGGCCAGCCGTTGGCAGGTGCACTGCATCAGCCACCAGGGCCAGGCCGTGCGGGCCCGTGCCGGGCTGGTGATCCAGGCCTCGCGCAGCTTTGCCCAATGCCCACGGCCCGACGTGCTGGTGGTGCCCGGTGGGGTGGTTGACCAGGCGGCTCGCTGCCCGGCCACCCTGGCCTGGGTGGCCGAGGCCGCGCGCCACGCCCGGCTCACGGCCTCGGTGTGCACGGGGGTGTTCATCCTGGCCAGCGCCGGCGTGGTGCACGACGAGCCGGTGACCACCCACTGGGAAGACCTGGACGACCTGCATCGCCAGCACCCGACCCTGCAGGTGCGAGCAGGTGTGCGCTGGGTGGAACACGGCAGGTTGCTCACCTCGGCTGGCATCAGCGCGGGCATCGACATGAGTCTGCACCTGGTGGCCCGCCTGGCTGGGCAGGCCCTGGCAGAGCGCACCGCACATCAGATGGACTACCGATGGCTGACTCAGGCGGGCTGATGCCTGCAACCCGACAGCCGCGGCGGGTGGCGGTGCATTTCGTGCTGCTGCCCGACAGCCTGATCCTCGACTGGGCCGGGCCGGCCGAGGCCTTGCGCATCGCCAATCAGGTGCTGCTGGCCCAGGGGCAGGAGGCGCTGTTCGAGCTGCATTTCGTGGGGCCCAGCCCCGATGCGCGCAGCTCGGTCGGGGCCTGCATCAGCCAGATCGAGCCCTTGCCCGAGCTGCAGCCGACGGCGCAGGCCGAGGCTGGCGCTGCCACCCGCTGCGATTGGGTGGTGCTGGTGGGACAACCCGGGCGCCGGCTGGACCTGGACCATGCCGAGGGCCGGGCCATGCTGCACTGGCTGCGCGGCCTGCGGCTGGCCCCCGATCGGCTGGAGCTGCTGTGCGTCTGCGCCGGTGCTGTGATTGCCGCCCATGCGGGCCTGCTGGCCCAGCACCGGGCCACCACCCACCACCAGCACCTGGACGAACTGCGCGAAGCAGAGCCCCGCTGCGAGGTGGTGCAAAACCGGGTCTTTGTGCTCGACCCGCCCCTGAGCAGCAGCGCCGGTGTGACCACGGGCATCGACCTGATGTTGCACCGCATTGCCGGAGAATGCGGACCGGCCGTGACCGCCCTCGTGGCCCAGACCCTGGTGGTGGCGCTGCGCCGCGGCCCGCAAGACCCGGAGCTGTCGCCCTTTCTGAACCACCGCAACCACCTGCACCCGGCGCTGCACCGCGTGCAGGATGCCGTCAGCCAGGCGCCACAGCTGGATTGGACCGTGCCCCGCATGGCTGATGTGGCCCACACCTCGGCCCGGCACCTGGGCCGGCTGTTCGCCGAGCATGCAGGCATCGCCCCGCTGGCCTATCTGCGCCAGCTACGGTTGGCCGTGGCCCAGGCGGCCTTGCAATCCGGTCACAACGTCACCCAGGCTGCTGCGATGGCGGGCTTCAGCTCAGACACCCAGTTGCGGCGCACCTGGCATGACCTGGGCATGGCCGGCCTGCCCTCCGGCTTGTCTGGCGCGGGTTGAAGGCGCGGGTTGAGGACGGTCTTCCCGGCCAGGTTCAGGCCCCCGAGGGGCGCAGGCTGGCCAGCCGATCGGCCACTTCGGCCACGTCCATCGCGTCCAGGGCATGGCGCAGGTAGGTCTGCAGGTCTTCGCGGGCCAGCGCATCCTGGCCTTGCTCGGCCAGGGCCAGACCGCGGTCGCGGTACTCGATCCAGGCATCGGGCAGCAGAATCACCAGGCGGTTCTGTACCGCCACCAGGCGCTCCCAGTCTTTCTGGGCCCGGTGGATCTCCTTGAGGTTGCGCAACATGCGCGCCACGACATCGCGCGGCCGCGCGGCCTGCAGGTACAGGCCCAGTGGGGCCTCGAAATCGTCGCCCAGGCCGCTGCGGTGCCGAAAGGGCTCCAGCCGTTCGGACAAGGCTTCGCGCCCGAGCGACTGGCCATTGAACGGGTCGATCACCACCTGCCCCTCAGGCAGGTTCACCTTGACCAGGAAATGCCCCGGGAACCCCACACCCTGGGCCTGCAACCCCAAGCCCTGGGCCAGCTCCAGCCACAACACCGCCAGCGAGATGGGAATGCCCTGACGGGTGCGCAGCACGGCGTGCAGGTAACTGTTGTCGGGGTCGTAGTAGTTGTTGAGGTTGCCGCCAAAACCCAGGTCGGCAAAAAAGAACTGGTTGAGCACCTGAAGCTTCTGCATGGCCCCGGCATCGGCGGCCATGCGCCGACGCAGCCGGGCTTGCAACTGATCCACGTCGCCCAGCACCTGCTGCACGTCCAGCTCGGGGTACTCGTCGTGGCCCAGGCTGGCCACGGCCTCCAGCAGCGGAAATTGGTCGTCGCTCTGCACCAGCGTGCGGAAGTACGCCAAGGGCGTGGGAGTGGAAAAACGCAGTTCCATGGTCAGGTTTTAAATGGGGTGAACACGACCGTCAAGCCCGCAACGCCAACCGGCCGGCAGGCCTGGCCCCGGGTCAACGCCGCAGATCAACGCCGCAGCAGATGTCGCAACTTGAGCCCGGCGGCCCACAAGGCGCCGAAATAGATCAACATGGCGCCCAGCATCACCCCGCCCAGCAGCGCCACCCGCACCAAGGGGGTGTCGCGCAGCGTCAGCCAGGCGTAGTTGTTGGCCGCCCAGATCAGGAAGATGGCCAGCACCGCACTGCCCGCCACCACCTGCAGCATGAACAGGCCCCAGCCGGGCAGCGGCCGGTAGGAACCCCGGCGCATCAGGCCGACCAGAAGCCATGCCGCATTCACCAGCGCCCCAAGCCCGATCGACAGGGTGAGTGCGGCGTGCTGCAGATAAGGCACCAGCAGGTAGTTGAAAACCTGGGTCAGCACCAGCACGCCGATGGCAATGCGCACCGGCGTGCGCGTGTCCTGGTTGGCGAAGTAGCCCGGTGCCAGCACCTTGATCGCCACCACGCCCACCAGGCCCACGCCCCAGCCCATCAGGGCCGTGGTGGTCTGCAACACGTCGCGATCACTGAAATGGCCGTAGTGGTACAGCGTGGCCACCAGGGGCTTGGCAAAGGTCAGCAGGGCCACGGCACTGGGCACCGACATCAGCATGACCAGGCGCAAGCCCCAGTCGAGCAGGTCGGAATACCCGGCGGTGTCCTTGCGCGATCTTGCGGCCGCCAGCTGTGGCATCAGCACCACCCCCAGTGCCACGCCCAGCATCGCGGTCGGGAACTCCATCAGCCGGTCGGCATAGGTGATCCAGCTCACGCTGCCGGGAGCCAGGTGCGAGGCGATCTGGGTGTTGATCATCATCGAGATCTGAGCCACGCCCACGCCCAGCAAGGCCGGCAGCATCAGCCCCACCACCTGTTGGGTGGCTGGGTCGCGCCAGGCCTGGCGCAATTGGCGCCAGCTCAAGCCGATGCGCGGCAACAGGCCCAGACGACGCAAGGCCGGCACTTGCACCAACAGCTGCAACACACCGCCCAGCATCACCCCACCGACCATGGCAAAAATGGGCTCGATGTTCATGCGCGCCAGCCAGGGCGCCCCCTGCCAGGCCGCCAGGATCATCGACAGGTTGAGCAGCACCGGCGTGGCGGCCGGCACGGCAAAGCGCTTCCAGGTGTTGAGCACCCCGGCCGACAGCGCCACCATCGACATGAAGCCGATGTAGGGGAACATCCAGCGCGTCATGAAAACGGCCGCGTCATAACCCGCCGGGTCTTGCTGCAGGCCGCTGGCCATGCCCCAGACCATCAGGGGCGCGCCCAGCACGCCCAGCAAACAGGTGGCCACCAAGGCCCAGGCCAGCACCGTGGCCACCTGGCTGATCACGCGCCGGGTGGCTTCCTCACCGTGCTGCTCCTTGCTGGCCGCCAGCGCCGGAATGAAGGCCTGGCTGAACGCGCCTTCGGCAAAAAAGCGCCGAAACAGGTTGGGAATGCGAAACGCCACGTTGAAGGCGTCGGTCATCGCGCTGGCACCAAAGGCCGAAGCCACCAGCAGTTCCCGCACCAGACCGGTGATTCGGGACGCCAGCGTGAGCAGCGAAACGGTAGAGGCGGCTTTGAAAAGGGTCACGCACCAAGTGTATGCGCAGTACAAGGCGCCAATCTTGGACGCTTCATGACACTTGGGCTACAATCGCGGGCTTTGCTGGCAACATCTCCAAACACACAAGGAATTTAAAAAATGGCATCTACCAAGCCCAAGAAAAAGAACCCGCGTCTGGCCTCCGGCCGCAAGCGCGTTCGCCAAGACGTCAAGATCAACGCCGCCAACACCTCGCTGCGCTCCAAGTACCGCACCGCTGTGAAGAACGTCGAAAAGGCCGTCGCCGCCGGCGACAAGACCAAGGCTGCTGAAGCCTTTGCCAAGGCCCAGAGCGTGGTCGACACCGTGTCCGACAAGGGCATCTTCCACAAGAACAAGGCCGCGCGCGACAAGAGCCGCCTGGCCGCCAAGGTGAAGGCCCTGGCCCTCGCCGCCTGAGTTTTCAGGTAAAACAGCCCGGACGGGCCGCTTTCAAAGCGATCTGTCCGCCGTTTGCCACGGGTGCGCTGTCAGCAAAGCAAAAACCGCCTACGGGCGGTTTTTTGTTGTCTGTCGTTTTTGCGTCATGCCCGACAGAGGCCCGAGGTCATGAAACCTCACGCCGGGCCATCACCGGGTGACCTGGCTGCATCATGAAATGCGGCGACATGATCTGCACGCCAGCCTCGTTAAAGCAGTCCTGCAGGTTTTCATGCAGGTGCGACAGCACCTGCAGCCTCAGCAGCGGCCGGTCCAGATGGGCCAGCAACTCATACTCGACATAAAAATCACCCAAGGCCCGCTGCAGCACATAGGGCTTGGGCGAGGTCCGCAGACCCGGCGTGCGTGTGGCCGCCTGCAACATCAGGGCGTGCACCTGCCGCCACTCGGCGTCATAGCCAATGCTGATGCGGGTGCTGAACAAGGTGCCCGAGCTGCCCGACAGTCGCGAGTAGTTCTTGATGGCATTGCTCATGAGCACGGCATTGGGGATGGTGATTTCCTCGTTGCGCACATTGACCAACTTGGTCGCCAAGCCCCCCACCTGCTGCACGACCCCCTCCACAGCGTCTGCGCCTTGCCCGACCACCACGTGGTCACCCACCCTAAGCGCACGCGAGTAGACCAACACCAATCCACTCATCAGCTGGTTCATTACCCCGCTGGAGCCCAGCGTGACCATGGCCCCCAGCAACACCGATAAGCCCTTGAAAGCCTCGCTTTGTGAGCCCGGTAAATAGGGATAGGCAGCCACCACAGCAAAGGCCCAGATCGCCAACGCCACCAGGCGTCGGGTGGCAGAAGCGGTTTCCGGATGAATCACCGACAGCTGCAATTGCCGCCGCGACACCGCCCGGAACAAGGTGTTGGACGTCTGCACCGCCGCCTGAGCCAAGGCCACGATCACCACCACCACGATCAGCCCGGGCGCCTGCTTGAGCACGCTCTGCCCCACGGCGCTCAAGGCATCACCCAGAAAGTTGCCCAGCCGGTGGCCAGCCGCCTCGGTGAGCGGAAACAACAGCAGCACCGAGCTCAACCACGAGAACAACAGCGTTGCGGACAAGAAAATGGCCGTCAGCTCGACGATCCGCGCCAGCAGCGAGCGCAAATACGGCATCCAGCCTGGCACATGCACATGCACCGGCAGCACGTGCCGGTCTGAATGGGAGTCGCCATGAGGATCGGCATGGGGATCGACCCCATCCTCCACGCCGGATCGCAGCGAATCATCGAGCCAGTGCCGCAAACGCGCTGCCACACGCCAGATGCCCCACAAACACGCCAACAGCAAGGCGGTTTCAAGAGCCGCCAAGCCCCAGGCCAAAATCAGATCGGTCGTCATGCGACCGATGATAGGAGGGTCGAAACCAGCGCAAGCGTTACATGTGCAAGTGTCTGCAGCTGCGCCGACAGCGTTATGCCGGCGCACGGCCGGAACTCAGCTGGCTTTGGGCGCGTCGGGAACCAGGCAAGCCTCGGCCACCTGCAGGTGGTTGTCACGGGCGAAATTCAGCACGAAATCCCAGGCCATGGGCTCGAAATCGCGCAGATCCCGATGCACCACCACGCACTTGACCCCGTTGAGTGTGGTCGGGATGCACCAGGGCGAATAGCTCAGGTGACTGCCCGGATGCGCCCCACCAGGGCGGAACTGACTCATGACCCCTGCCAGGCGCTCTGCCCAATCGCTGGGCCGGAAGGTCTTGCCATCATGGGTAAGACCCTGGATGAAGACTTCTTTGGCGGAATCAGAAACCATGGGGGTGAGGGCTTGTGGGGGTTGGAAGAAGCTCAGCCAGGATCACTGGCCGGTTCAGCATGAGTATTCTATCTTATATAAGACTAAAAACCACCTGACGACATGCATTGCTGTAATGCGAAATGGTCAAAAAAGCTTCGCCAAGCAGCGCCTAGAATTGCGTTTCAGCGGTTTGACAGTCGCTGAGCTACCGGCCACAAACCGGCCCCGCTGGCACCCAGCCGGGCTCGAAATCCGCCAAGCGAAATGCCCTTCAGGCCTGCCCGGGAATTCATCCCGTCACAGGCTGAAAGGCATCGCAAGACCGATGCCAAGCCCGACCGACACGCCTTTATAGAGCGAGCCCTGGTTTTTGGCGACCCTAAGCCCTGTTTTGGAGTACAGCATGACCGCACTGATTGAGGCCTCTTCACCCCACGTGATGAACACCTATGGCCGCCTGCCCATCGCGATGTCGCACGGGCAAGGCGCCTGGGTCTGGGACGTGAATGGGCGAAAGTACCTCGACGGTCTGGCTGGCATTGCCGTCAACACCCTGGGACACAACCACCCCAAGCTGGTGCCTGCCCTGCAAGACCAGATCGCCAAGCTGATCCATTGCTGCAATTACTACCACGTGCCCGGCCAGGAAGCCCTGGCGACCAAGCTGGTCGAGTTCTCGGGCATGAGCAACGTGTTCTTCTGCTCGACCGGACTGGAAGCCAACGAAGCCGCCATCAAGCTCGCCCGCAAGTTTGGCCATGACAAGGGCATCGACAAGCCCGTCATCGTGGTCTACGAGAAGGCCTTCCATGGTCGCTCGATCGCCACGCTGTCGGCCACCGGCAACACCAAGATCCAGCAAGGCTTTGGCCCCCTGGTCGAGGGTTTTCTGCGGGTGCCGGTGAACGACATCGAAGCGCTCAAGAAGGCCACCGAAGGCAACCCCAACGTGGTGGCCGTGTTCTTCGAGACCATCCAGGGGGAAGGCGGCATCAACCCGATGCAGATCGAGTACCTGCAGCAGCTGCGCGCCCTGTGCACCGAACGTGACTGGCTGATGATGATCGACGAAGTGCAGTGCGGCATGGGCCGCACCGGCAAGTGGTTTGCCCACCAGTGGGCCGGCATCGTGCCCGACGTGATGCCCCTGGCCAAGGGCCTGGGCTCGGGCGTGCCGATCGGCGCCGTGGTGGCCGGCCCCAAGGCTGCGGCCATCTTCCAGCCCGGCAACCACGGCACCACCTTCGGGGGCAACCCGCTGGCCATGCGCGCCGGGGTTGAAACCATCCGCATCATGGAAGAAGACGGCCTGCTGGACAACGCCGCCCGTGTTGGTGCCCACCTGCGCGCCGCCCTGGTCCGCGAGTTGGGCAGCCTGCCCGGGGTCAAGGAGATCCGCGGCCAAGGCCTGATGATCGGCGTCGAGCTGGACCGCCCCTGTGGCGCCCTGACCGGCCAGGCAGCCGAAGCCGGCCTGCTGCTGAGCGTGACCGCCGACAGCGTGATCCGCATCGTGCCGCCGCTGATCCTGAGCACCGATGAAGCCGACCAGATCGTGGCGATCCTGGCGCCGCTGGTGAAGGCCTTCCTGGCAGGAGGTACCCAATGAGCACGACCGCCCTGCGCCACTACCTGCAGTTCAAGGACCTGAGCGCCGATGAGTATGCGCACCTGCTGCAGCGCGCCGCCATCATCAAGAAGAAGTTCAAGGCCTACGAGAAGTACCATCCCTTGGCCGACCGCACGCTGGCCATGATCTTCGAGAAGGCCAGCACCCGCACCCGGGTGAGCTTTGAGGCCGGCATGTACCAGTTGGGCGGCTCGGTGGTGCACCTGACCACGGGCGACAGCCAGCTGGGCCGCGCCGAGCCCATCGACGACAGCGCCAAGGTGATCAGCCGCATGGTCGATCTGGTGATGATCCGGACCTTCGGCCAGGACAAGATCGAGCGCTTTGCCGAGCACTCGCGCGTGCCCGTGATCAACGGCCTGACCAACGAGTTCCACCCCTGCCAGATCCTGGCCGACATCTTCACCTACATCGAGCACCGCGGCTCGATCCAGGGCAAGACCGTGGCCTGGGTGGGCGATGGCAACAACATGGCCAACACCTGGCTGCAGGCGGCCGAACTGCTCGACTTCAAGGTCCATGTCAGCACCCCCAATGGCTACGAGGTGAACGAAAGCGTGGCCGGTGTCAGCCGCCGCGATTGCTTCGAGGTGTTCAGCAACCCGCTGGAAGCCTGCCGCAACGCTGACCTGGTGACCACCGATGTCTGGACCAGCATGGGCTACGAGGCCGAAAACGAGGCCCGCCGTGCCGCCTTTGCCGACTGGTGCGTGGACACCGAGATGATGAAGGTGGCTCGACCGGACGCCTTGTTCATGCATTGTCTGCCCGCCCACCGCGGTGAAGAGGTCGAAGCCGACGTGATCGACGGCCCCCAATCCGTCGTCTGGGACGAAGCAGAGAACCGAATGCACGTGCAAAAGGCACTCATGGAGTTCCTTTTGCTCGGCCGGGTGGCGTAAGCCGCACGGCGGCCCGCAGGGCCGGCATTCGGTTTGGGGCCGGCTCATGTCCGCCACGCGGACGTGAAGCAGGCGCAGCCTGCGGCCGGCACCAGAACCTTCCCTCATGCCCACGTGCAAAAGGCACTCATGGAGTTCCTTTTGCTCGGCCGGGTGGCGTCAACCGCACGGCGGCCC